>NZ_JAUTYT010000040.1:0-732 GCF_041946075.1 Flavobacterium sp. LAR06
GGGCGTTGCGTTGAGAGTCCGGACGTTGCGCCGCGCATCTGCATGCGGCGGCTCATCGTGGCCCTTGAAGTGCGCGAGTTAGAGGCTGCGAGCAACCTGAACCTTCTCGTAGACTTCGATCTTGTCACCAGGCTTGACGTCGTTGTAGCTCTTGACGCCAATACCGCATTCCATGCCGGCACGTACTTCGGAAGCGTCATCCTTGAAGCGGCGCAGGGATTCCAGCTCGCCTTCGAAGATAACGATGTCTTCACGCAGTACACGGATTGGACGGTTACGGTGCACAACACCTTCGATCACCATGCAACCGGCGATCGCGCCGAACTTCGGCGAACGGAACACGTCACGTACTTCAGCGGTACCCAGGATGTTCTCGCGAACATCGCTGCCGAGCATACCGGTGAGGGCTTTCTTGACGTCTTCGATGATGTCGTAGATCACGTTGTAGGAACGCATGTCCAGACCTTCCTGCTCGACGATCTTGCGAGCGCCGGCATCGGCACGCACGTTGAAGCCGAACAGTACAGCGTTGGAGGCCAGTGCCAGGTTGGCATCGGATTCGGTGATACCACCGACGCCGCCACCGACCACGCGCACTTGCACTTCGTCGTTACCCAGGCCGTTCAAGGCACCGTTCAACGCTTCCAGCGAACCACGGACGTCGGATTTGAGGACGATGTTGAGCGTCTTCTTCTCTTCCTGCCCCATGTTTTCGAAGATGTTTTCCAGCTT
>NZ_JAUTYT010000041.1:0-652 GCF_041946075.1 Flavobacterium sp. LAR06
CATTGCGCGCTTATCCAACTTGGCATATTCGCGAAGACGCGGTGGAACCAGAAAACGACCACTGCCATCGAGCTCGAGGTCGACGGCATTACCAATCAGTAAACGTTGCAGGCGGCGGTTTTCTTCGCGAAGCGAAGGCAGTGCGCGCAGTTTGGTTTCAATAATTTCCCACTCATCGAGGGGATAAACACATAAACACGGATCAACGGCATCAATGGTGACGATTAATTGACCGGAACTACGCGAAACGAGCTCGTCACGGTACCGGCTCGGCATGGCGAGACGGCCCTTTGCATCAAGACTGATTGCATTAGCTCCGCGAAACACGACAGCGTTTCTCCAAATTCTAGCGGTTTTAGCTCAAAAAACCCACTTCATGCCACTTTCCGCCACTTGCGCACACTATAGGAATGCGCCCACCACACCGTCAAGGCGCGGATTCAAGGAAAAGCCTTACAGAACGGAGATTTAGGAGCGTAAAAGGAGGGGGAACGAGAATCTGACGGGTGACTTTGTTCAATAACTTGAATCAGCACATAAGGCTGCGTTCAGAAGTTAAAGTAGTTTGTTAAGAGTAAGATTTTTTCGGTATTACAAAAACGCTTCTGCTATTGATTCAGCAGGGAGGGAAATTGCCATTACGCATATCGCT
>NZ_JAUTYT010000042.1:0-628 GCF_041946075.1 Flavobacterium sp. LAR06
GACTTACGTCGAGCATGGTGCCGCCGACCTGGGCGTCGCCGGTAAAGACGTGCTGATGGAATACGGCGGCCAGGGGCTGTACGAACCGCTGGACCTGCAGATCGCCCAGTGCAAACTGATGACGGCCGGTAAAGTCGGCGCGATCGAGCCCAAGGGCCGTCTGCGCATCGCCACCAAGTTCGTCAACGTCGCCAAGCGCTACTACGCCGAACAGGGCCGTCAGGTCGACATCATCAAGCTCTATGGCTCGATGGAACTGGCGCCGCTGATCGGTCTGGCGGACAAGATCATCGATGTGGTCGACACCGGTAACACCCTGCGCGCCAATGGCCTGGAACCCCAGGATTTCATTGCCGACATCAGCTCCCGACTGATCGTCAACAAAGCATCGATGAAAATGCAACACGCCCGTATCCAGGCGTTGATCGACACCCTGCGCAAGGCAGTGGAGTCTCGACACCGCGGCTGATTCACTTGCGCGACTTTGAGTCGCGCCGTCTATCCGCCTCATAGCCAGAATTCTCAGGTGCCCAAGCGGATCGAATGTTAGTTTCGGGCGCCTGAGTTTTTTGCCAATTCTATGAGGCTCTCGCTATGACCGCACCGACTGCAATTCGCCGACTCAACG
>NZ_JAUTYT010000043.1:0-622 GCF_041946075.1 Flavobacterium sp. LAR06
AAATACGGCGTCTGCTGCATAACGCCGCGATGGCTGCCAGTCGCTCGAAGACCTGGAAGCCGTTTTACGAACGCTATCTGGAGCGAGGATTAAAGACGACTCAAGTGCTGGTCATCCTGGCTCGAAAGCTGGCACGAGTGGCGTTCGCCCTGATGAAGAACCAGAGCGAGTATCAGCCAAATCCAGTCTTGGGGGCTTCCCCCCAAACATAGAATCTCCCACAGGGTTCTCTGCCGGAGCACAATGGTGTGTTCGACGCAAAAACCTGTGGGAGCGGGCTTGCCCGCGAAGAGGCCATTTGCATCGCCGCAACGCCTACGCGTTGGCGCCAGCCTTTGATCGTGGCACGATGTCGAGGTTATCGACCGAGACCCTGACCATGCCGCAATCCCAAGCCAAGAATCTGTCCCTGATCGCCGCTATCGACCTGGGCTCCAACAGCTTTCACATGGTCGTGGCCAAGGCCCAGAACGGCGAAATCCGTATTCTCGAGCGTCTCGGGGAGAAGGTTCAGCTGGCCGCCGGTATCGATGAAGAGCGCAAGCTCAGCGAAGAATCCATGCAGCGCGGGCTCGATTGCCTCAAGCGCTTCGCCCAACTGATCAACGGTATGCCCACCGGC
>NZ_JAUTYT010000044.1:0-614 GCF_041946075.1 Flavobacterium sp. LAR06
GCGCCAGGTCGCCATGGCGTTGTCCAAGGAATTGACCAACCACAGCCTGCCGGAAATCGGCGATGTGTTTGGCGGCCGCGACCATACGACTGTTTTGCACGCCTGCCGCAAGATCAACGAGCTTAAGGAATCCGACGCGGACATCCGCGAGGACTACAAGAACCTGCTGCGTACACTGACTACTTGATGAACACCAGCGCAGCTTATTAAGGCAAGGGACTAGACCATGCATTTCACCATTCAACGCGAAGCCCTGTTGAAACCCCTGCAACTGGTCGCAGGCGTCGTCGAGCGCCGACAGACCTTGCCGGTGCTTTCCAACGTATTGCTGGTTGTAGAAGGCCAGCAATTGTCCTTGACCGGTACCGACCTGGAAGTCGAGCTGGTCGGTCGTGTGCAACTTGAAGAGCCTGCAGATCCGGGTTCCATCACTGTGCCTGCGCGCAAGCTGATGGACATCTGCAAGAGCTTGCCGAACGATGCACTGATCGACATCAAGGTCGACGAGCAGAAGCTCGTGGTGAAGGCCGGCCGTAGCCGCTTCACCCTGTCGACCCTGCCGGCCAATGATTTCCCGACGGTGGAAGAAGGCCCGGGTTCGCTGACCTGCAGCC
>NZ_JAUTYT010000045.1:0-614 GCF_041946075.1 Flavobacterium sp. LAR06
ACGCTTCACTGTCGGCAAACAGCGTTGGCGCGAGGAAGTAGCCCTCGGTGTCGCAGGTCACCAGACCCCCGCCGCTGACCAGGCGCGCACCTTCGGACTGGCCGATGTCGATGTATTTCATGTCCTGTTCGAGATGGGCTTGCGAGACCACCGGACCGATGTCGGTGCCGGCTTTCAACGCGTGGCCGACCTTGATCGACTTCATGCGCTCAGCCATGGCTTCGACGAACTTGTCGTGAATGCCGGCGGTGACGATGAAGCGGCTCGATGCCGTGCAACGCTGGCCGGTGGAGTAGAACGCGCTCTGTACCGACAGCTCGACCGCTTGCTTGAGGTCGGCGTCATCCAGAATGATCTGCGGGTTCTTGCCGCCCATTTCCAACTGCACCTTGGCCTGGCGCGACACGCAGCTGACGGCGATCTGCCGCCCCACGCCCACGGAACCGGTAAAGCTGATGCCATCGACCTTCGAACTGTTGACCAGCGCATCGCCGACCACGCGACCACTGCCCATCACCAGGTTGAACACGCCACTAGGGAAGCCGGCGCGGGAGATGATTTCTGCCAGGGCCCAGGCGCAGCCGGGCACCAGGTCGGCCGGTTTGAGTACCACG
>NZ_JAUTYT010000046.1:0-583 GCF_041946075.1 Flavobacterium sp. LAR06
GGCCTTGACCGCCGCCTGCAAACTGGCGTCATCCAGCCGGGGCAACGCTAACGTACGGCGCAGGGCGTCGATGATCATCATCAAGCCCCAGTTGATCCGCTCTTCGCCGAATGCCGCCGTGGCCAGGCCGAGTGCGCTGTAGTTCAGGTCGCCGACTTCAGGAAACGGCGTGCCCACCCCGGGCATGTAGTATTTGAAGTACTCGCCGTTGCCAACCCCCGCTGCGTCCGTCAAATAGTGCGCCTGGCGGCTATGGGCAGTACCGCCGGCATGGCCCTCGCCAATGCTCGCGCGAAACAGACGGGCGATATTCGTCGGGTGTTTGGGATCGGATAAATACAGGTCGTTATTCAGGTTATTGCCCGTGCCGTCGAAGAACAGGCTGATATGCAACGTCTTGCAGCAGGGCGCCAGGACGCGCCGGCCTGCAGCCACGCACAGGGAGTCGTGATAATCCCGCTCCTGTTGAGACTGACGCCGGATATTTTGATGAACCTGGCCCGCTCGAGAGGGCAAGCGCCCCTGCTCCGGAAACTGCGGCGGGTAACAGAAAGAGGCTTGATTCACTTCGGGCATGACTGAG
>NZ_JAUTYT010000047.1:0-569 GCF_041946075.1 Flavobacterium sp. LAR06
GCTGGCCTGACGAACTGGCCGAGCTGGACAAAAAAACCCTGAAGCCGATCTTCACCACTGATTTCGTTCGCGAGCGCGCTGAAATCTCGTGGGGCCGTGGCAAAGCCAAGGTAGTGATCGAAGCCGCGCTGGACCTGGGCCATGTGGTAGTCGGCAAGCAGAAAGAAGAAATCTGCGAGCTGGAACTGGAACCGCGCGAAGGCGAACCGGCTGCATTGCTGGAGCTGGCCGCCGAACTGGCCGCGACCCTGGCCTTGATGCCGTGTGACATCAGCAAGGCCGAACGCGGTTATCGCTTGTACGACGCCAACAGCTATTCGTTGAGCCTGCCGGCCCCGCAGATCAGCGCCGAAATGCCGCTGGACGACGCGTTCGCCGCGCTGAGCTGGCATTTGCTGGGCAGCAGCCAGCGTCTGGCCGAGCAGTATCGCTTCAACGGTCACTGGCGCCTGTTGCAGGACTGGGTCGAGTGCCTCGCGGAAATGCGCGCGCTGATCAGCAGCCTGGGCCAGGCCGCTCCGCGTCAGTCGACCCATGACCTGCGTATCGCCCTCGATGCCTTGCTGGAA
>NZ_JAUTYT010000048.1:0-565 GCF_041946075.1 Flavobacterium sp. LAR06
GCGGCCGGGAACATCCCGTCGTGAGCGATGGACAACGGGCCGATGGTCGGCGCATCGAATTTCGCCAGGGCCGACAGCGGCACCATCTCCCCGCTCAGTGGCGAGCGCAGGTAGAAATAGTTGAGGCTTTCGGCCTTGCCGCGCTGTTTGGTGTCCAGTTCCAGAATCACGTTGTACTGGTTGGTCTGGGTCTGGAACTCGTTGATCTGCCGCTGGCCGAAGGCGTCATACAGCGCTTCGTCGACATCGCTGGCGGTCAGGCCGAAGCGCGCCGCCGCGCTGCGGTCGATGCTGATGTGGGTGATGCTGCCGCCCAGTTGCAGGTCGTTGGAAATGTCGCGGAACGCCGGGTTGCTGCGCAGTTTTTCCGTCAGGCGCTGGGTCCAGGTGCTCAGGAGGGCACCGTCGTTACTCTTGAGCACGTATTGGTACTGGGCGCGGCTCGGACCGGAGCTGAGGTTGATGTCTTGCCCGGCGCGCAGATACAGCACGATGCCCGGGATTTTCATCAATTGCGGGCGAATCCGGTCGATGAACTGGCTGGCAGACACATCACGGTCACCAC
>NZ_JAUTYT010000049.1:0-563 GCF_041946075.1 Flavobacterium sp. LAR06
GGGCCCCAGCGGGCCCTTGTTTCATTTCATGCGCAGGTCGTAGCCCACCCGCGCGAGCCAGGCGGCTTCGGCCTCGAAGTCGGCGCGGGTCAGCGGGTTGGCGTTCAGCCAGTCGGTCGGGAAGATCAGTTCCAGGCTGCGCTCGTCGGCCTTCAGTTGCACGTCGGAGACGGCATTGGCGCCGCGGATGTGGTGGAACAGGATCGCGAAGCGCAGCAGCACGCACAGGCGAATCAGCTTGGTGCCGTCGTTGCCAAACTCGGCAAACTTGTCCTTGGGGATGTTGCGGCGGTGACCGCGTACCAGCAGCGCGAGCATCAGTTGGTCTTCGCGGGAGAAGCCAGCGAGGTCCGAGTGCTCGATCAGGTAGGCGCCGTGCTTGTGGTACTGGTAGTGGGCGATGTCCAGGCCCACCTCATGGACCTTGGCCGCCCAGCTCAGCAGTTCGCGCCAGACACCGTCATGCAGCTCCCAGTCCTGGGCCACTTGATCGAAGGCATGCAGTGCCTTGCGCTCGACTCGCGCGGCTTGCTCCAGGTCGACGTGGTAACGCTCCATCAACG